>NZ_FMDO01000043.1 GCF_900095305.1 Proteiniborus sp. DW1
ATAAAAAAAAGAGCAAAATGATTTGCTCTTAAATTTTGCTAGTTAACTAAAAAGAAACTAATGCTTTATTTCTTTTTTCTCGTGGAACCTTTATAGCTCCGCTATCACATTTGTTCCCCCAAGCATCTATTAATTCATTGTCCTTATATACACATATAATTTCACAGTTATTGGAACACTTCCCGCACTCTACACCTTTTGTTATGAATTCAATATTTGCTATATCAAATGTAAAAGGTCTTTCCTCCCTTGATTTTTTAGCTAATATTGCAACGCCTAATGCTCCAATTAAATGGCTATTGGGATCTACTATTACGGAATGACCGATTACATCCTCGAAGGCTTTTACTACCCCTTCATTTTTGCTTACTCCTCCTTGAAAAACTATTTGAGGAAGAATTTTTTTGCCTTTCCCTACATTATTAAGATAATTAACCACAACAGATTTACATAAACCAGCTATAATATCCTCTTTTTTGTACCCAATTTGTGCTTTATGAACTAAGTCAGACTCTGCAAAAACTGTACACCTAGCAGCTATCTGGGTTGGTTTTTTTGATTTTAATGCTATTTTCCCAAACTCTTCAACCTTAACTCCTAATCTATGCGCTTGACTAGATAAAAATGCACCTGTTCCTGCTGCACAAAGAGTATTCATTGCATAGTCTACTACTATGCCATTTTCTATTAATATAATTTTAGAATCCTGTCCACCAATTTCAAAAATAGTACGAACATCAGGATAAAGTGATGTTGTCCCTATAGCATGAGCAGTGATTTCATTTTTTACAACTACAGCATCAGTCATTACTCCTATTAGCTTACGAGCACTACCAGTAGTTCCTACAGCTACAACTTGATATTTTTCTTTATCTATCTGATTATTCAAAGCTACTAGAAGACGTTTTACTGCCCCAACAGGATCTCCCTCTGACCAGAGATATTCTTTTGCAATTATATTATTATCTTCATCAATGATGACTCCCTTAGTTGAAATGGAACCGATATCTATTCCTAAATACACCTTACTCATTTTACTTCTCCTTTCTCATAATTATCATGTCATAAAAAGCTTCAAGACGAGTTTGTATTCCTGTATCGCTGGTTTGAGAGTCAAAACTAAAGTATAGTATAGGTACTTTATAATCAGAGCTTATATTTTGAAGTACAGACATAGCATCAATTTCAGGAGTACATCCTGATGATTTTACGTGTATTATGCCATCATAGCCCTTTTTGGCATATTCTAATGCTCTATCTATGGTATACATACTAGTAGCACCCATATCATACTTAGCATATTTTTTTATATGCTCCTTTGCTTTCTTCTCAGGACGATGGAGCAATGAGTTTGTAATATTCATCCACCTGTCAACCACTATTCCCATTTGGGCCAGTTCTTTTTCAATATAGTGGTTGCTAAAAGGCTCCATAATGGTATAATACTCCCCTACTATTCCGACTCTAAGTGGATTTTTAGGCTTGTTTACTTCAATTCTTTTAAGTTCCTTTATAAATCTATTGTAAACATTGTTTAATTCTTCTTTATTCCTAACCTCTCTAAGTTTTTTTAAGAACTCTTTATGAACATTGTCAAAAGAACCTAGCTCAGTTTCGAATCCAATATTTTTCCTTATATAGTCTTCTATTTCATCCATATACTCTACCATTTTAAGCACTACTGGAAGTATTTTGGCTACCCTCTTTAATGACATATTAGGATTTATCCCTTTAAACTCGTTATAAAATGTAAGAGGATTTGAATATTTAGCCTTGGCCATGTTTACAAATCTTACATTATAGCCTAAGTCTTTAAGTATTTGTTCATCAAGCTCTCCATAATAGCCTAGCCTGCATACCCCTCCTGTTTGAACTAGAGTATTGGCACCAGCTTCTATAGCTTCTATAAAGTTACCAAGGGTATATTTAAATGGCGAACAAACAAACTCAGGACTATACCAGCTTCCAATCTCTAATGTTCTCTTGGTAATAGGTGGAGGAGATATATATTCAACCTCTAGGCCTATGGTAAATAGAATCTCTAAGGGTACATTATAATTTCCTAGTTGAGGAAAAGAAACTTTATATAATTCCACTATAATCATCCTTTTTGAATTTAATTATATCTAGAAAACTTTCCAATCTGGTTTCCATACCAGCACTTCCTTCTTGACCGTCTATTATTAAATTAAGTACTGGCTTATCCTTTACACGTCTAATAATCATTTCATTAACTAATGAATCTGGTCCGCAATTAAAAGAACTGATTAGTATGATTCCATCAACTTTGTCTTTGTACAATGCAACTGAACCTACTAACTCTTTATTATATGCCCATGGAAGTGTTTCTGTTATGTCATAGGATTTTTCAATTGCATGTTTTTTATTGGCTATGTCGCCTATAATAGGTATAACTCTCATCTCTCTAAGGTATTCTATAATAGGTTCACCAATGTATTTATCATAAATATTGTAGTGGTGAGCTATTAAAAGAATTTTAATCTCATTTTTATTGAGCAGTTGTTCTTGATACTTTTCATCCATGATGCTAGCAGTCTTTTCTGCTTGCTTTGCTACTAAATATGCCCTCATACACTGGGCTTTCTTTTTATTAAGAAACTTACCCATCTTTAAAAAAGCTCTTGCTTCAAAATCTGCACTTTTTACATCAATATTATAGTACAATATCTTTATATTCCTATCTCTAAAAGTGTTTTTCACTATATCGTATATGGCTTGAAATTTTGTACATACAGTTCCATTACTTCCATAGCTAGAAACACGTGGTACAAGTATGTAATCACATTTATCTATTAACCATTCAACATGACCTAGATATATTTTAGAAGAAAGACATGCTTCGTCAATTGCATATGTCATACCTTTATTAATAATTTCTTTATTTGTATCTGGACTAACTATATATTCTACATCTAACTCATCAAAAAATGTCTCCCAAAGATAGTGATATCTATAGTATAACAATGCTCTAGGTATACCTATCTTCATAAATATCATCCCCCTTACTACATTTAGAGTCTGGTAATTAGGCATATATGCTCTAAAAATGCTTTGCAATGCTATTATATTGCAATTTATGAATAATTGGAAGATTATATAGCAATAAGTTGGTTTTAGTAACATAGAATTTAAATTTATTTTACTACATACTTTTTTCCCTCATGAAAATAATAATTGAGAGGTGATAATATGTCAAAGAATAAGAGAAAGGAAAAAAACATGAAAATACCCATCGAAAGACAAAACACTGCTGCTTGGGCAAATATTGAAAAAAAACAGCCAGTTTCAAACGTTCCTATACCAGATTTTCATCAAGTAATGAATGCTAAAGAGTGGGTGGATAGTAATCAAAAATAGGAATAGGCTCCTAAATAGAGCCTATTCCTATTTTTGATTTAGTATTTCATTTCAGCCAGCCTCTTATAAGTATCATATCTTTCTCTTGCATGTTTCTCAGCTTGTGTAAACAATTCATCTGCCACATCAGGGAATACCTTCATGATTTGAGTGTATCTTATTTCACTTTCTATAAAATTTCTAAATGGAGCAGTAGGCTCTTTTGAATCGAGAATAAATGGGTTTTTGCCTTCCTCTTTTAATAGAGGGTTATATCTGTAAAGATGCCAATATCCTGCTTCCACAGCCTTCTTTTCTTGAGCAACACTTGTTCCCATTCCTGACTTGATACCATGACTAATACAAGGTGCATAGCAAATAATAAGGGATGGTCCTTTATAGCTCTCAGCTTCTTTAATAGCTTTTATGGCTTGATTCATATTAGCTCCAAGGGCAATCTGTGCTACATAGACATATCCATAGCTCATAGCCATAAGCCCTAAGTCTTTTTTTCTTACTCTTTTTCCTGCCGCAGCAAACTTGGCAACAGCAGCTGTTGGAGTAGACTTAGAAGATTGTCCTCCAGTATTAGAATAAATCTCTGTATCTAGAACCAATAAATTCACATCTTCTCCTGTTGACAATACTTGATCTACTCCACCATAACCTATATCATAAGCCCAACCATCTCCACCTATAATCCATATGGATTTTTTAGTAAGATAATCCTTTTTCTCTAGTATTTCTTTAGTAATAGAATCATTATGGTTATGCTTTTTTAATACCTCTAGGACTTTCTGTGAAGCTTTTTTAGATAGTTCTCCATCCTCCATACTTTCAAGCCAATATCTAAAGGCATCTTTACACTCCTCATCAAGGTCTGATTCAAGTCCCTGTCTCATCAGCTCTCCTAATCGTTCTCTCATCTGTCTTACTGCTATAGCCATTCCAAAACCATACTCTGCATTATCTTCAAAAAGAGAATTCGCCCATGCAGGACCTCTGCCTTCGGCTGTAGTACTATAGGCAATAGAAGGTGCACTAGCTGCCCAAATAGACGAGCATCCTGTAGCATTGGCAATCATCATCCTATCACCATAAAGCTGAGTTACTAGCTTTACATAAGCAGTTTCACCACAGCCAGCACAAGCACCTGAAAATTCTAGTAAAGGTCTTACAAATTGACTGTTCTTCACAGTACCCTTATCTACTAAATGGTCTTTATCTCTTACAGTCAAAGCGTACTCCCAATTTTCATCTTGTCTTTCTATTTCCTCCTCTGCATCTACCATTACTAAAGCCTTTCCTGGAGCAGGACATACATCTGCACAATTTCCGCATCCTGTACAGTCTAAAGGGCTTATCTGAATACGGTAATGTAGGTTTTCAATTCCTTTTCCAACTGCTTTCTTGGTTTCAAAGGTATCTGGTGCATTGTTTTTTTCTTCTTCGTCTAACAAGAATGG
Organism: Proteiniborus sp. DW1; assembly: GCF_900095305.1. NCBI lineage: Bacteria > Bacillati > Bacillota > Clostridia > Eubacteriales > Proteiniborus > Proteiniborus sp. DW1. The sequence continues at coordinate 4,824 of NZ_FMDO01000043.1, forward strand.
TCTAATTACTGCATGAGGACATATGTAAGAACACTGATTACATTGGATACATTTTTCTGTCTGCCATTGTGGAACCATAGGTGCAATACCTCTTTTCTCATAAGATGTTGTACCTAGTGGGTAAGTTCCGTCTTCCATTCCCTTAAAAGCACTAACCGGCAACTCATCGCCCTCATGTCTTGCCATTGGATTTTGGATGGTTTTTACGAAATCAGGCTCCTCTTTTATAAGAGTATTTTCGTCTTCTGCATGAGACCAATGAGAAGGGACTTTTACTTTAATTAAGCTACCTACGCCTCTATCAACAGCCTTATAGTTCATTTCTACAATTTTTTCGCCTTTTCTCCCATATAAGCTTTCAATGTTCTCCTTTAAATATTTGATTGCATCTTCTATAGGTATTACATTTGTCAACTTAAAGAAGACAGCTTGCATTATCATGTTAATTCTATTACCTAGACCAATTTCATGGGCTATTTTCATAGCATCAATAGTATAGAACTCAACCTCATTCTCTGCAATTGCTTTCTTCAAAGAAGCAGGTAGTTCTTCTTCAAGCTCATCTTCATTCCAAGGACAGTTTAATACAAAAATTCCTTTTTTATTGATACCTTTTATTAAATCAAAATGATTTACATAGGAACTATTGTGACATGCAATATAGTCTGCATTATAAATTAAATACGAAGATTTAATTGGACTTTTACCAAACCTAAGATGAGATATGGTAGAACCTCCTGATTTTTTACTGTCGTATGAGAAGTAAGCTTGAGCATATAAGTCTGTATTATCTCCAATTATTTTAACTGCAGTTTTATTAGCTCCAACAGTTCCATCTGAGCCTAATCCCCAGAACTTGCAAGCAATATTTCCTTTAGGAGTTGTATCAACTACATCCTCTTCTGGAAGAGATGTTCCGCTTAAATCATCTACAATTCCTATAGTAAATCCATTCTTAGGTTCAGAACTTCTTAAATTCTTATACACAGCAATTATTTGAGAAGGTCTAGTGTCCTTAGATCCTAATCCATATCTACCACCTATAATTAATGGTTGTTCATCTCTATCATAGAAAAGACTTTTAACATCTAGATATAGAGGCTCTCCCACAGCTCCAGCTTCCTTTGTCCTATCTAAAACTGCTATTCTTTTCACAGTAGAAGGAAATACTTCAAAGAAGTATTTTGATGAAAAAGGACGATAAAGATGAACTTTAATTAATCCCACCTTTTCACCTTTACTCATTAAATAGTCTATAGTTTCTTCTATTGTGTCACATACGGAACCTATAGCTACAATAATGTCTTCTGCATCTTGTGCACCATAATAATTAAATGGCTTATAATCCCTTCCTGTTAAACGGCTGATATCTTTCATATAGTCCGCTACTATATCTGGAACATTTTCATAGAAAGGATTAGCAACTTCCCTACCTTGAAAATATATATCAGGATTTTGGGCTGTTCCTCTGGCTACAGGATGTTCAGGATTTAAAGCACGTTCTCTAAAAGCCTTTAGGGCATCATAGTCTAGCAATTTCCCTAGTTCCTCATGTTCTAGAACTTCTATTTTTTGATACTCATGGGATGTTCTAAAGCCATCAAAAAAATGAAGAAAGGGAATTCTAGATTTTATAGCTGCTAAATGTGCAACTCCAGCTAAATCCATGACTTCTTGAACATTATTAGAAGCTAATAGGGCAAAACCTGTCTGCCTAGTAGCCATTACATCCTGATGATCTCCAAAAATTGATAGTGCATGAGTTGCAACGGCACGTGCACTTACGTGAAATACTCCTGGTAATAATTCTCCTGCTATTTTATACATATTAGGTATCATGAGTAAAAGCCCTTGGGATGCTGTATAGGTAGTTGTCAACGCCCCAGCTTGTAATGATCCATGAACAGCACCTGCAGCACCAGCTTCAGACTGCATCTCTACTACTCTTACAGGCTGCCCAAATAAATTCTTAAGCCCATGGGCTGCCCACTCGTCTACTCCCTCTGCCATAGGTGTAGATGGTGTAATTGGATAAATGGCTGCTACATCTGTGAAAGCATATGAGACATAGGCAGCTGCTTGATTTCCATCCATAGTTTTTAATTTTCTTGCCATCATTGTCCTACCTTTCTTATGAATTAATTTTGTGGATTAATTTCACTTACCAATATCTAGATATATTATGTGATATTTTCCTCTAAACATACATATTCTTGATATTTAATTGGCACACAGGTATTTTTTGACCAAAAAACAACAGCCACCAAAAATGTGACTGCTTTAAATCAATAGTCTCACTGTCTATATTTCTGATAGGTAGTAGAAGATGACTTTTATTTGTAAGGTATTTAATTTTTTATACTTGAGCATTAATCTAGCCCAATCTAGTTCCGCAATCGCTACAAAATGTATCCTCTGGTTTTACTTGTTTATTACAATTTGGACATTTATCTGATGCTATTGGCTCTATAGGAAAAGCATAGCCACATTCTCCGCAAAACTTTGAATCTCTAGGCACTTCCTTATCACAGTTAGGACAGCCTTTATTACCTGCACCTAATTTAGATGATGAAACTAAAGCTGGAATAGGTGTTGGAGCAGTTTGTATTGGGGGTACATAGTTATTTGTAGAAACTTTAGATTTTTTCTTCTTTCTAGAAATCAATAATACTATGACTAAAACTAGTATAACAACAACTACTCCTCCAGCAATTGATATAGTCAATACATTGCTGATATCTTTTTTTCCTTCTACAGGCTCTCGTACCACACTTATTTCTTTATCCGTAGCTGCTACCACATCTGTTTTAGGCTGTTGGTCTGCCAATGTACGAGCCTCAGCAAGCAATTCAGCTACTACAGGATAACCTGGGTTTGTCTCATTTAATCCTCGTAATATCTCTAATGATTGGTCGTAGCTTCCCTCTTGGAAAAAAGAATATGCCTTTTTAAATTGAGATGTAAAATTACTCTCAACTGGTGTTACATTTATCTCATTTAGAAACTGCTTAGCTATACTAATGGGAATAGCGAAATTCATTCCAGCAACCTGTGATCCACTTACATCATCACGCATTATGAAGGTATTTATACCAACAACCTCTCCATCTTCATTAAATAATGGTCCTCCTGAATTTCCCCCATGAATAGCAGCATCTGTTTGTAGAACACTCCACCCGCCTGCCATTTCCTTTCGAGCACTTATGATTCCACTTGTTAAGGTAGGTTCTTGGATTGCTTGAGCTATATTAAGGGCTCCATCAAGAGTAGCTACTGCAGGATAGCCCATTGCATATACCTTATCGCCTGTACGAAGCTTTGAATCGTCTCCTATTACAACAGTAGGTAAATTGGTCTTATCCATTTTTAAAATAGCTATATCCTTACCTGGAATAGACTCTCCTGCTTTTCTTAAATCAAGAGCTACACCCTTTGCACTTACATCACTACCTGGAGTTACATTACCTAGATAGCAGTTATAGCTAGTCTGAAGATTATTAATCTCCATATTATATGAAATTAAATTATAAAAAGCATTTAACATACCGTCAACTTCTTCTTGGCTCATATTATAACCTTGTGATCGCATTTCTGCAACAAAGTCATTAGTGCCATTTACTGCATAATTTTCAAGGGCACTCATTGCAAAACTAAGATACAGCTCCTCCTCATTAGTTTCTACAACATGAGCATTAGTCACAAGATAGCCATCTGGGGTAACAATAAATCCCGTTCCGACTGTAGCTGTGCTAGCAGTCTCAGTATAGATATTACCTGTATTATATGCATAGTATGCCATATTATCTATCATCAATTGCACCATAGCTGAATACATGGCTTCCTCGGTATTTGGTATAGTACCATCTTCTAACCACATAGTAATAGTATTAATTATATCAGTTTCAAAGCTGCTATCGAATGCAAATTCATACAAGGTAATATCAGCTGTATATACTGTCTGTATCAATACTACTCCTGGTTTATTTATCATAGCTAGACTACGAGTATCTATTGTAGCATATGAAATGCTACTTGCAATTCCAGTTGATGGTATAATTATTGCAAAAAGAATAAAGACAATAATAAGCTTATACGCTAATTTATGAGCGCGTTTAAACAAAAAAACCCTCCCCTTTACTATTTCATTGTGTATTGAATAAACCTCTCCAATTACATAATACATTGTAAAGGGTGGAAATAGTTTTTTAATTTGCTCATGTTTTTTATATAAAATTGCCTTTATATATTTGAGTAATTCTAACTAAAAATATTACTTACCTGAATCTTACTTAATAACTGTATTTAATCCCTTAGGATTTTCCTAGCGGCTATTCAACCTTTCACATGATGACATGACATTCCCTCTCCAGCAACAATATATCTATATTTTAGTCCATTTACAAAAAATATCTTCTAATAAGTCTAAAACTTTAAATAATAAAAGTCCTAATAATCCTAATGCAAATATACCACTAAACATTTCAAGATAATTTACCATACTCCAGCTATTCATAATAAAATATCCTATTCCATAGGTAGTTGCAAAGTTTTCAGCAAAAAATAAAATAGACATACTAACTCCTATGCAAATTCTTAGAGCAGTAAATATTTTGGGCAGTATTGCAGGTAAAATTAAATGCCTATATACATCTATTCTACTTAAGTCTAATGACCTAACTGACATAAAAAGTTCTTTAGGTATTTCTTTCACACCATCTCTTGCTGCAAGAATAATTTGAAATATTATAATAATTACTATTAAGATAATCTTTGGTAAATCTCCTAACCCCCAAAGTATCATAAGCACCGGTAAAAATGCAACTTTAGGTAAAGGATAAAGTATATAGATAATAGGGCTAACAAAGTCATCAACTTTTGTGCTTACTCCTGTCCATACCCCAATGACAGTACCTAAGATTAAGGAAATCAATACAGCAACAGTTATTCTCCATAGACTTACTAACAGGTGTGGAGCTAAAACCTTAGGAAATATGGTAATAAAGTTCTTGACTGTATCAAAAGGAGATGGTATAACAGATGACTTTAATCCAATGTGTAGGATATGCCATGTAATTAATACTATAAAGCTGGCATACATGGTTTTTAGGTGTCTTTCTTTTGATTTTTTAAATGTCCTCACTTATCCACTTCCTAACTTCTAGACAGAACATATAAAAGTCTAAATTTTCTCTTATTTTATCTTTTCCAAAGTAGGGATTGTCAATTATATGAATAATATTAGCTTTTCCCATTATTACTATCTTTTGGCCTAGGAAAGCAGCTTCTTCAATACTGTGGGTCACTATAATCAACGTAGTAGGCTTTTGCCTATAAATACTTAATATAATATTCTGTATATGCTCCTTTGTCATAGCATCTAGAGCTGATGAAGGTTCATCCATAAGTAGCAAATCTGGTTCTAAAGCCAATGTTCTTGCAATGGCAACTCTTTGCTTCTGTCCACCACTTAGCTCATTTGGATACTTGTCCTTATATTCGTAAATTCCTAAGTCTTTAAGTATACTCTCAGTTCTGCTGAAAGCAATACATTTATTAATATTTCTAGCCAACAATGTAAATAACACATTGTTCCATACTGTTTTCCATGGAAGCAATCCATAATTCTGCAGTATTACTCCTGTGTTTTTGCGAACACCTTTTAGTTCTTTCTCATCAATATATATTGTACCTTTGTTAGGTTTTATAAGACCAGCAATAGAATATAATAGTGTGGTCTTGCCGCAACCAGAAGGACCTATTATGGCACAGGTTGTGTTTTTCTCTATATTAAGATTTACTTTATCTAAAGCCACCTCACTTCCGTAGCTTATGTGTAAATCCTTTATTTTTATCATTATTTTACAAACTTCCCTTCAACAAGCTCTTCATATTTTAGGTCTATTTTTTTATTTAATACTTCCTCATTCCATTTCATTATCTTTTCAATATATTCTTGGCTTGGAAGCCTTGCCATATTATATTTAGGCAATGTAATCTTATCTTTAACTTCTGGATTAAGCTCTAATCTCTCTACTAATATATCACGAGCTATACTTTCGTCCTTTTGAATTTCTGCTACAGCCTTGTTGTAAGCCTTATGAAATAGTTTAATAGCCTTTTCTTTATTCTTTATAGAATCTCCTGTAAAGACCATAATCTCAGGAGAGAACTCATCCTTGCTTTCATAGATTTTCTTTTCAAGACCCATTAGCTCTCCTTGAGATGCAACTGGCTCAGGAAGCACTGCCATATCTATTTGTCCCTGATTTATCATCTCTAATCTTGCTGGAATTTCATTGATAAAGATTTTCTCAACTTTATATTCTTCGCTTAAAAACTCATCACAAAGGTAGTTAACTACACTTACCTCCATGAGACCTACTTTTATGTCCTTCTGCCCTTGAAAGTTCTTCTTAGCTAATATAGGAAAGCTGCCATCAGTACTAGTGGTCACCTTTATGTCAAAACCATTTTGCACATTGTTAACTAATGCAATAACATCTGTCATTGCTCCATCTAGTTCTCCACTTTGAAGAGCACTTTGTCTGTTCATGGCATTTGTATATACTTGGACATCAACATCTAGACCTAATTCTTCAAAATATCCATTTTTATCTGCAATAAAAATAGGAGCTGAGTCCACAGCTGGCATTACTCCAATCTTAAGTTCTAAGTTTTCTTCTGTTCTTATATCCCTTTGACCATCATCTACATCCTTAGGAGTACAGCCAATTATCCATGTCATGGATAGAACAAGAATAGATAAAACTAGCTTCTTAATAATTCCCATTTGTATACCTCCTATAATATTTATAGCACATACTCATTCTACTTCTAAAATATTGTTAAAGCAATGTCATTGATAATTTTGTTTATAAAATAAACTATTTTAAAAAAACCTCGCAACTGCGAGATTTAAAATTTAGTGAAATAAAAACTTGTTAATATCTATTCCATAGCTTTCAGCCCTCTTCAATTTTATAATTGGGCTTGAAAACATCAATTATATACTTCTCTAATCTCCCATTTATGTCCTCTATAACGAGTTACAAAAAAGATACTTCTAACTATCCAATCAATAATCATCGCTACCCAGACACCAAACACACCGAGATTCATATATTTAGCAAGTAAAATACCAAATCCTATTCTGGTAATCCACATGGAACCTACTCCAACTATCATTGTGTAGCGTACATCATTAGATGCCCTAAGTGCATTAGGTAATGTAAAAGCTGATGCCCATGTAAAGCATGCATTTATACTATGAAATATAATTATCTTTTTAGCCATGACTGAGGTTTCAGCAGATAAGTTATAAATATCTAGTATAAGAGGTGTAGCAAATATTATAGCAACATTTACAATTATCAAAGAAATATATGCATACTTTAGAAGCAGTTTTGTATAGTATCTCACTTGCTCATAATCACCTGCACCTACACATTGACTTACTACTGTTATTAGGCCTAGTCCTATGGCCAACCCAGGAAGAATGCCAAAAGACGCTACTGCATTAGCTACAGCGTTAGCTGTTATTGAAGCTGTTCCAAAGCCAGCAACAACACTTAACAATAAAATTTTTCCTAACTGAAACATACTATTTTCAATTCCATTTGGAATACCTATTCCTAGTATCTTAAACACCATTTTATTATCATACTTATAACGAAATGGTTTACTTATATGAACTTCAAGATTCTCATCTCTAAGTAATGCTACTATTATAATAGCTGCAACTGCCCTTGAAACAAGTGTTGGAATAGCAACACCTTCTACACCCATATTGAATCCAAATATTAGTATTGCATTTCCTACAACATTTATAATGTTCATTATCATAGATGTTCTCATGGTTATTCTAGAATTTCCCATTGACCTAAACAGTGCAGCTCCACTACTATAAATAGCTATAAAAGGAATACTGGCAAGAACTATAAGCATATATGTATTTGCATTTGCTGCTACATTAGGTTCTATCTGACCAAATACCACATTTATTATAAAATTCCTTCCAATGTACATTAAAGTCATAATAGCTAATGAAATAAATGTAGCAAATACAATCAACTGTTCTCCTACTTTGCAAGCTTTCTCATTGTTTTTTTGCCCTAAATATTGACCTGCAACAACTGCACCACCTGTAGCCAATGCAGCGAAAATGTTTATTAATAATATATTTACTGAATCAACAAGAGAAACAGCCGATACGGCACTTTCTCCAACACGAGCTACCATAATTGAATCTGCCATCCCCACTGTTACGGCTAGTAGTTGTTCTAGCATCAATGGAATTATAAGATACATCAAGTCTTTCTTAATAAAAATATAGTTTTTCTTTAATGTGTCATCCATGTTATCTGTGTCCTTTCCTAGTTAATGAAAATTATCAAAGTCAAATCTTATTATTACTATCTAAACAAGTTTCAGGTTTGTACCCATAAAATTAATTATATATTAATTTCAAAAGTAATTAAACTTAAAACTTTTCTGCAAACTTTAATTTATATAGAAAAAATACACAGGCAAACACCTGTATAAAGGACTAAAGTAACACTAAATTAGGCAACTACATCTGACTTACCCATCCGATATATGGTTAATAAACTAGTAGCAACAATATATAGCAGATTCATTATGAAAAACAAAAGACTCTCCCCAGATGAAAGACTTGTTTGACTGAGTACTCCCATCCCAGTAGTCAATAATGAATGAGGGAAAAATAGCCCCAAATTTGTGACGTACATCCCAAGACCTATGAAAACAGCACACAAGCAAATACCAATAGGAGCAGCGAAACTACGAACATGCATTGACAACGATAATTGCACAGTGCTGATTGTAAGTGCAGCCATCCATCCTTGAAATAGCCATCTGGGTATTTCATTCGGAAGATCTGCAGTTAAGCCTATCAGTTTGCCGCCTAAAAAATACAATAGAAAAAAGAACATTTGAACAAAAATCAATAGTATGCCCACCACTATTAATTTTGACACAAAGATACTAGCTGCTGATACAGGCGAAGTCATGATCATATTCCAGTTTTTATTAAAATGTTCAAGCCTCCACATATACGCACAGCAAATAGCTATAAGAATGGGAAAGAAAAATTCTCCGTAAAATAAGCCAACTTGGGACCAGAGGCTATACCACTCTTTTTTTAAAACACCTTGGTTCATGTAAAAGTTAGCACTGCCAATCAATACACTTATAACTGGAAGAATCATTAGCATCATCCATATATGGGAATGACGCAACTTCACCCATTCAGCAGAAATACATCTTCTTAACATAACCTAACCTCCTTATGCCTCTTGTCTTGATATATGGATGCTTCCAGCCAGATAGATTCCAATTCCAGCTCCAATAAGCACCACCATCAAAGGTAGCAATGAACTCATATCTCGTATAATAAACTGCATTTTTTCACTTGAATAACTTTGTGTAATAGGACTCAAACCTGTATAGTAAGACCATATAAAAAATCTCCGTACTTTCATCGGAAGTAAATCTGCTACCAATCCAATGAATCCACCGACCATACCAAGAGATAATGCAAAAGCCTGATTTTTTATTGCCATCGATACCCATTGTTGCAGTGCTATAATTATCATATTGACTAACACCGTTCCTATAAAGAATTGGGGCAATAGAGATAAGGGCACTGAGCCAATACCGTTGGTAATACCAAATATTATAATGGCAAATACTTGCAGTAAACACGCCCATAACATGACGATAGATGCAGAAATATATTTTGCCTCATAGAGCTTACTCCGACTTACAGAAACAGACAATAACAATTTCCAGGTGTTTCCTTTATGCTCCATGTCACAGATACGGGATACACATATAGCTGAGAGAATAGGTAAGAACAGGCCATTCATAGAAGCCAACATTACAATAAGCGGTTCCCATCCTGCATTATTCGGATTACGAGAAATCGACATACTGGCTGCCATGAATGCCCATCCGATTTCCACAAGTAAAAATAGTGTCACCATTAAAAACAAATACTTATGACGTAATTTATATAATTCAAGACTTATTGCTTTCATTACAAGCTATGCTCCTTTCCTGTAATATCTAAAAAAATGCTCTCTAAGTTTTTCTTATGTTCTTCAATGCGCAGAACATCAATATTAGCTTCAACTAAACTTCTATTTATTTGTGCTACCTGTTCGTCAGTCAGGTTTTCAAATATCAAAGAATCTTCATGTAGCTCAGGAGAAAACCCTTTTGTAAAAAGTAGCTTCTGTGACAAATTATTGTTCTGTGTTTTTAACATAATAGTTGGACGACTTTTGTTTTTCAGCACCTCCATACTGCCTTGAAACATCATTATGCCATCGTTAATAATGCCTACTGAGGTTGCCATTTGCTCAATTTCAGAAAGTAGATGACTAGAAATCAGCACCGTCATTTCATACCGTTGTGGTAAAGATTTAATCAGCTCTCTAATTTCACCAATACCGGCAGGGTCAAGACCATTTGTAGGTTCATCCAGAATTAAAAGCTTTGGGAAAGATAATATGGCCATTGCAATTCCTAAACGCTGCTTCATGCCTAAAGAATACTGTCCTACTTTTTTATCCTTTTGTTTTTCCAAACGTACAATTTTTAGAGCTTCTGTTACATTCTTATCTGGTACATCGCGTAATCTTTGAATAACACGCATATTTTCAAGCCCTGTGAGATGTCCATAATAGGATGGTGATTCTATAAGAGAACCAGTTTGGGCTAAAATAAGACGTCGGTTTGTCCTAAAATCTTTTCCAAAGACCTTTACTTTACCATCAGTAGGTCGAGTAAGCCCTAAAATCATTTTTAATGTAGTTGATTTTCCTGCTCCATTGGGACCAAGGAAACCATAAATATCGCCTTCACATACTGATAAATTTACACCTTTTACACGATAGGTGTTGCCATATCGTTTTGAAAGGTTATGAGTATAGATAATTTGATTCATACTTAATTCCTCCAATCTATTTAGCAATGTTCTTATGTCAAAGTATATCAGGGGAACCTTTCTTCAAGCTAACAATAACCTTACGCCAACCTTAAATCTTAAAACAGGTATAATATAAGGATGAAATAAGAATCAAAGTAATATATAATTTATTTAGGTGATTATATATGGATGATTTGAAAAACAAAAAGCTCCTCATCGTAGATGATGAGTTTGAAATAAGAAATATGATTGATGGTTTCTTACGTAAAGAAGGGTTTACGCGCATTTATCAAGCCTCCAATTGTGCAGAGGCATTAGAAATTTACAGGTCTATAAAACCTGACATCGCCATTCTAGATGTCATGCTACCTGATGGCGACGGCTTCTCACTGCTGTCTGCCTTTCGACAAATATCAAATATACCCATTCTATTTTTATCGGCAAGAGGTGAAGATGAGGACCGTTTGTTAGGGCTTGGGCTTGGTGCGGATGATTATATTGTAAAACCATTTTTGCCACGAGAACTAATTCTTCGTCTAACAGCAGTTCTGCGAAGAGTTTATTCAGCACCAAATCAGAAACAATATCCTGTCTTTCAATTAGGAAATCGTACTGTTGACCTTGAAGGCTGTATTGTCCGAAATGACAGCGCTGAATTTCCTTTGACAGCAAAAGAACGTGCTTTGCTGTCTAAGCTTTTTGAAAATAAGAACCGAATCGTAACCAGTGATGCCCTTTGTCAGGCCGCATGGGGAGATGATTATTATGGATATGAAAACACACTTATGGTGCATATCCGTCGCATCCGTGAAAAAATTGAAGATAATCCATCAACCCCAGAATATTTACTGACCATCAGAGGGTTAGGGTACAAGTTGATGATTAGAGAGGTGTAAAGATGGAAGGAACAGTAAGAATCTTAAGGCGCTTTATAGGTGCAACCATGATAATTTCCATATTCCTAGTGATTTTCAACTTTATGCTTTTAGTTGTCTGGGGTTTTAAGGGTATAAACGAAGGACACTCTCCAGGTGTTGTTGTTAAAAATGTAGCAAAAGGTCTGCACCTCTCGTCCAATACTTATTCTCTAGATTCCTCCTCGGCAGAATTGCTGAATCAGAATCATGCATGGGCAATGCTAATTGACGACACAGGACAAGTAGCGTGGGATTATAGGCTCCCAGAAGAACTTTACAAAACTTATTCTTTAGTTGACGTAGCCAAATTTACTCGTAACTACTTAATGGACTATCCCGTTTTTGTGTGGGCACATGATAAAGGATTAGTAGTTATAGGATATCCAAAAGAAAGCCTGGCAAAATATCAGCATATATTTCCAACAAGTTGGGTTGCTTCTTTACCGTTGAAAATGTTTTCTTTACTCATTGGTAATGTTGCACTTGCATTGCTTTTATCACTTTTCATCGGTTCCAAGCTGATTCGCTCCATTCGTCCACTAGCTCAGGGTATACAAGAACTTGCTGAAGATACAGAAGTCTATGTAGAACCAAAGGGAGTCTTAGCCAATCTTGCACAAAGCGTAAACCAAGCATCAGCTTTGTTGCGGCAAAAAAACGAGAGTCTAAAAAGCAGGGATGAGGCTCGTTCAAACTGGATTGCAGGTATTTCACACGACATTCGGACTCCTCTTTCTATGGTACTTGGCTATGCAAGTGATTTGGAAGATAGTAGTGACATTCCAATAGAAAAAAGGCAACAAGCAGCTGTCATACGCAAGCAAGCAGAGAAGCTGCGTTCTCTTGTGAGTGACTTAAACCTTGTTTCTATGCTGGAATATGAAATGCAACCATTCAACAAAAAACTGATCCGATTATCAACATTGGTAAGACAAATAGCATCTGAATTTCTAAATAATGGATTAGATGAACACTTCATGCTTGAAGTAAAGATTCTAGATGAAATTACCCTAGTCAATGGAGATGAACGTTTGTTGGCACGTGCCATTACTAATCTGATACAAAACAGTATTAACCATAATCCTGATGGTTGCCATATATGGCTACAAACATCTTATGATAAAAATAATAAGAACTGTAGTTTCATCATAGCTGATAATGGTAAAGGAATTGCTCGAAATGAACTTCCTGAGTTATTAGAATTGCCTTTTTCTTCTAAAAGAAAGCGTTCTAGTCAGAATGGACATGGATTAGGATTGCCAATGGTTGCTAGAATTGCAAAAGCACATCAAGGACATTTGATTTTATCAAGCGATATTGGAAAAGGATTTAGAGCAGAGATTGTATTGCCTTCCATAAAATCTGATTAATCAGTGGTGATTTACACAGCCCTACCTATGTAGGCTTTCATAACACCTTCAATACATAATCCTATTATAAGAGCCTAGACAAGTTAACTTATCTAGGCTCTCTACATACTTTTATGTATTTTCTTAAATATTAATAGTTTTCTTTTCTAACTTCAAAGAAGCTTTGTGGATGTGCACAAACTGGACAAAGCTGAGGTGCTTTCTTACCCATTACAAGATGTCCACAGTTACGGCATTCCCACATAGTTTCATCTGCTTTTTCAAATACTTTTTTCATTTCAACATTATTGAGTAGCGCACGATATCTTTCTTCGTGAGCTTTTTCAATTTTTCCAACCATTCTAAATTTCGCAGCTAGTTCAGCAAAACCTTCTTCTTCAGCATCCTTTGCAAATCTTTCATACATATCTGTCCACTCATAATTTTCTCCTTCAGCTGCATGAAGTAGATTTGCTGCAGTGTCTCCTAGTTCGCCAAGTGCCTTGAACCAAAGCTTAGCATGTTCTTTTTCATTGTTAGCAGTCTCTTCAAAAATAGCAGCAATTTGCTCGTAGCCCTCTTTTTTAGCAACAGAAGCAAAATATGTATACTTATTTCTTGCCATAGACTCTCCTGCAAATGCTTCTAGTAAGTTCTTTTCAGTTTTTGTTCCTTTGATATTCATAATATCTCCCCTTTTCTCTATTATTTGATTATTACTTAAAGCTGTTATGTGTCTAATTTTAATATAATAAAAAAATATGTAGCCATGTCATAGCTTGTCCTAAAATAAATACTCCTGAAAATTAAAGTCAAAAAAATACTCATATTATATTCTATCTTGAACCAAAAGCCTTGTCAACTATGATAAACATTTCATTGTTTATTCCCATAAATCATCCATTAACTTATTTATATGCTCTTTTCTCGCTAAAGTAGCTTGCTCATCTATTATAATGCTATCGCCTTCGACTAAAAGAATATCTCCTTCCTTAGTTTCCTTAGGAAGTGTATCTCTTTTAATATCTACCATGGTGCCATCTTCTTTTTCACAAACTGCATATTCTCCTTCAAACCTATCTACTATGAGCTTCATATTTTCCCTCCTTTTATCACACTTTTACCTTTGCAATAATCCTCATAGAGCTAATAGCCCTATTTCATGTTACTATCCCTAGCTCATATAATACATTATTCTACAAACTACATCTGAAGTCTTTTTGACTATAACACTAACTTATGACCATTTTCTTTTAGCCATTTTCGCCTCTCAGTATAATCAGGCATTATAAGTTCTACTTGATTCCAAAAGTCTTTTGAATGACTCATGACCTTCATATGACATAGCTCGTGTACTATTACATAATCAATTATATAGATAGGTGCCATAACCAATCTCCAGTTTAAGTTAATATTTCCCTTTGAGCTACAGCTTCCCCATATAGTCTTTTGTTCTTTAATAGTTACCTTACAAGGAGTCACCCTAAGCTGTTGAGAGTATTCCTTGATTCTTTCATTTGCAATCTCAGAAAAATGTTTTTTATACCATATGACTAAAGCCTCCCTTGCTAACTGCTTCCTATTTTCATTCTGCATACTTTTAGGGATATGTACTGTTATTATGTCTTCTTGTGGAAATACTTTAGCATCATGTATATCCGTATCTACCATTTTAAGTTCGTATTCTTTTCCTAGAAAAAGAAGCTTTTCTCCATCAACAAACTGTTTAATAGCTACATTTTTCCTTATTTCTTCTACTACAGTTAGTTTTTCTATAATCCAACTTGATTTATTCTTAACTACTTCAATAATCTGCCTTTCATCAGTATATAAGGGTGCGGATACCTTAATTTCTCCTGTTATTTCTACCGTTATTCCTATGGTTTTACGTTTAGTTCTTATAATCCTATAGGGAATGCTTCTGTTCTGAGCTTTTAGAAAATATACTTTGTTCTTCATGTTATCATCACCTGCTGACAATAATTTCTCTTAATATTAATTTTCTATAAACTTCTATAAATTTTCTGCTTATTGTTGAGTATTCAAATATTATTAATTTTATACATAATCTATTATATAATAAATTTTGTAGTCATTGTTAAGAAGTAGAGAAGTAATCCCTAACTTAATTTGACAAACTAAAAATTCCTAACGAAAAGCTACAAACTAAGAAAAATACCATTGAGCTCATTAACGGACTTCCTACATTAAAGTAAGACTTTCTTATTCGTTATAAAACAATAAGGACTACTTAAATCTAGTAGTCCTTATTGTTTTATCTGTATCAAATTATGGGAAGGGTCGTATACAAAAATGCTATTTTCTTTTTCTGTAAACTCATAGTTTTGGTTTTCTAGATTTTTTAGTGCTTCTTTCAATAGTCCCTCTCTTGGATATTTAATAGTATAATACTTCATACCTACTGAATTTTCAGGCAGGGGCGCTGCACCTCTACCATTCCATATGTTAAATCCAATATGGTGATGATACCCACCTGAAGAAACAAAATATGCTGAATTTCTCATACTTTGAACTAAATTAAAGCCTAGAGCCTCATAAAACTTCAAAGATTCATCTAAATCTGCCACATGAAGATGTATATGGCCAATTATGGTTTCAGGTGGCATACCTTTCCATTCCTTGTCTTCAGTAGCTTTCAATAATCCCATATAGTCTAGGACTTCTGTCACCATATTTATTTTGTCACCATCTCTATCCCAATTAGATTCAGGAGTATCTGCATATACCTCAATTCCATTCCCATCTGGATCTTCTAGATATATTGCTTCACTTACACCATGGTTTGAGCCTCCAATCAATGGATACTCCTCATCTCTGATGTTCTTAAAGAATAAACCTAATTGCATTCGATTAGGCAATAGTATGGCAAAATGATAAAGCCCTGTTCTTCTAGGTAATTTAGGAATTACATCTTCAGGTTGAATTAAAGTTACCAATGGTGTAGTTTCATCTGCAGTTAATATAGCTTCTTTAGCTTTTTGCCATAAAATTCTCAAACCTATTATGGTTCTGTAGAACTCAATTGAACGATTTATATCCTCTACCTTAAGAGTTATATCTGTAACATATATATTTGGTTCATTATGAAATTTTGACATTAGAATCACCTACTTTTTTTAGTAGGTATATTATACCCATTATAAATATGTCATAATCAATTCAGGTTATAGTGATTATATGTACAAAAGCCCTTAGAGGGCTTTTGCTTCTTTCCATCTATTTCAGTTCTCTTCCTGTTTCATTTAATTCATTAATAGGCACTACCATACCTTGATTATTTTCTAATACTCTTACATGAGCAGTGTTATTTAAAGAATTGACCCCTTCTATCCAAACCTGATTACCATTATAAAGAACTTCTATATTTTCACGTTTTTGATTTAATATCTCATTAGCTCTATTAAATAGCATTTTATCCTCCTTGGATTATTTATTTTTGTTTCAACCTAAAAAAACGGTCTACATATAGTTTGAGATAATTCAAATAAAACATGTATGACATAATAAAACAAGAAAGACAAATATATTGAACATTTGTTTTTCTTAGAGAATATAGAAGTTCTAATTCATGGCTTCTAATTAAAGAGTTATCTAACACACTTTCAAGATTATAGTATTATGCATTTTGATATTTTTCTAAACATGATCTACATATACATGCTTTTCCTTTTTTTTCATCAGGAATCATATCTAATAAATGCTTAGGAAATACTACAGTCTCACACCAACAACTTCCTTGTCCATGCTGACAGTTATTATCTTCACCACAAATAGGACAAGCTTTGTAAGATTCTTTTTCTAGCATTAAAGTCACTCTCCTTTACCATTAACTATATTTAACATCATTATACTCTATATTCACTTTTATAGTTTGATGGTTTACTTTAAAAAGCCAAATAATCAGCAAAAAAAACCGCAAAATCACGAAAGTAAATAACCAAGAAGTATGATATAATGACTAATGGAATATTATTACATATTTTACCTTGTAGATTTAAAGGAGAAATTAAAATGAAATGCTCTATATTAAAAAATACTCTAGTAACTTTATTGTCACTGGTTATATTGACTTTAACCACTAAAACATCAACCTTGGCTGAAGATATAGTTTTTGGATTTACACCTGATGGAATATATCCTGTTAGTCAGACAGATATTTCATTGGTTTCTGAAGAAATTACCATAACACTGATTAGAAAAGACTACGGTATGGTGAACTGTAGATTTGATTTTAAGAACAATGGAGAAGCCCAGTCAGTTGTTATGGCTGTTCCTGCAAGACTCAACGAAAAAACTACCAAGTGGACTCTAGAAGAATATTTGAATATCCATAACTTTTCAGTTTTTTATGAAAAAATTGATGGACCAGTGTCTGTAAAGCTTGTAGATTCAATCCCTAATCAGCCAATAAAGAATCATACCAACAACCAAACGAAATACTCTAAATGGTATACCTTCACCATTGAATTCGATAAGAATGAGGAATTGAGCGTTTATACTATGTATAGCATAGAGTCTTTTTCTTTTGACAATATGTATAATATGTTTATTAGCTATACACTTGAATCTGGAGCACTTTGGGAAGGTCAAATAGAGCATGCAAAAGTAATTTTTGATATTGGATACTATCCAATATATTCTGTCACAGATGTATTTCCAAATAATCTTTATAGAATAGAGGATAAAAAGCTTATATGGGAAAGAAGTAATTTTGAACCTGAATATAACCTTTCAATCACACAAAACAGTAATGACTATACTGACAGTAATATAGCCTGGCTTTCAAAAATAGGAGATACAGCAGGAGTCAAAGCAATAAAGGAAAGAATTACTTTTTTTGATACAAGTCCTCAAATAATAAGAGATAACAAACAAAAATACTTGGACCAATATGTTGATTTTATCCATAAAGATATTCTAAAAGCAATATATATAAAAAGTGCATTAGACCTGCCTCATGGTAGTGAAAATCCAAAAATCACAGATTGTCGTGTCCTTGAACATAAAGGTAATACATGGTGTTTTGAAATCGAGGCAACTGACCCAGACTTAGATTTAATTCAATGCCATGCAGAAGTCGAAGGGGTTGACAATTATGTATACAAGAATAATTTTGAAATGAATTCTGTAAGCTATAATCCAGAAAATAATCAGTTTATATCAAAATGTCACCTTGTAGTTGAAGAAGGTAACTTATTTAAAATTAGGTTTGTAGTTAAGGACTCAATAGGTAACTTTGATACTAAAACATTTAGTATAAAGAAAGATGATACCATCTCACCCCTTGAGGAAGTTTCTGACACCGGAAACTTGTTGAATAACGATACGGTAGCTCTTGAAAGAGATAAGTGCGTGTCTAACGAAATAGCAGAAGTGAACCATATTGCTACTCCAAAAGTACCTGTACCTAATGTAGGCACAGAAATTCCCGTTGAAGAAATCGGTAAAGTCGTATTGACTGAAAAAACATCTCCATCTTATCTGATAATTAAGGCAAGCTTAGCTTTCTTAATTTGCTTAGTCATCTTACTTTATTTGTATGTAAAATTATATAAAGTCAAAAAAACTAAAAATAACTAACTTATTTATCATTCTTTACCAACCTACAGAAATCGATTTTTTGTCCATCTTCAATCCTATAGGTTTCAATTGTAATATCAAACCTTGTGGATTTAATTTTTATTATACAGGGCTTCTCTTCATAAAACTTACTATATTCTCTATTTAGCGTAACAGCATCTCTCTTCATATTGCCTAAAAATAACCCAGCTGTGATATAAACTGTTTCTCCTTTAGCTTTCTTAATGATTCCTTCTGTTTCCACTCCTTCTTTCCCAACATAATATCTAGAATATGCTCTACCCCCGCTCAGAATAACATCTACATCTAATTCCTGAAACATCTCACCATATTCTCGCCTCATCTCCTCATTTTCCTGAAAAGTTGACGTATTCATCATAACAATAATCCATTTTCTGTTTCTTTCCTTAATAAGCTGTTCCATAAAGTCCCGATTTAATTTATAATCATTATTTATTACATCCAAACTTATAAATATCATATCTGCATATGTCCAGTAGTGATTTTTTGCCTGTTCATCCTCTTTAGCTTCATGACTCTGCCCATAACAAGCGACAATTGTTGGTATTTCTTTTGACTCCAATGCCGAACGAAATCCCATCTCTCTGCCCACTACTCTATTCTTAATGAGTGTATCTTCCTGCAAATTATTATCTTTTCCAATAACCAAGAAATCTGTTTCACCACATAAGTCTATTCCTTTTTGTAGCGTCTCCTGCCATAACTTCATCGAGCTTTGACCCGTCAACTGACTGAATTGTACAATCCCTGGAAATGCAAATATCGTTTCCTGTTTCTCTGCAGTATGGAACTCATAGATTTCTGAACCTTCTTTCCCTCCAATTTGAACCGCTCTATAAACATAATCTGTTCCAGGCTTAAGTCTGGTAAGAGTAGCTGTATTAATGAACATTCCGTCATATTTGGTCTTTTTACTTCCCATAATTACAGTTTTTGAATAGGTAGAAAATGTGGACTCATCTACTTCTTCTTTAGTTCCTTCCATATATTCTATTTTGTAGGGTCTATCTGAGTCCGTCATCCAGTTTACTCCCAACTCATCTCCTTTATCTCCTATCAAAAGCATCATTCCTTTTGTATCTGGTACACTTTCCTCCTTTTTTGTTTCAAATATTCTCAAATATGGTAAATGAAAATATAGTTTTGTACTGTCCACATCTTTACGATGTAATTCTATTGCTAGAACATTCAGCCCTTTCTTTAAATCGCTCATATCTGTAATATAAAATGTAGCTTCCTCTATAGTATTAACTGTATTTGATGCCCCCATATCCTGATTAGATAGATATCCTCCACTTGGTACATTTCCAGTATATACAATACTCCCATTCAAATAGACAATTACAGCATCTGCATACCTAATATTACACTCCATATACTGAAAGTTATTTAGGTTTTCAACATTGAATTCATAGCGAAAAAATGCTGTAGATGATAAGTCATCACCTGTAAGGTCCTTTTTATAAATCCCCTGTTTTTCTTCCCATGCATCAGCATCATACTTTATTGTTGTCCATACATTCCCTACCCCTGGTTCTTGTCCTGTATCCATATATTTCCACGATGAATTTTCTGTTATGAGCTCTGACGATTGAATGCTTTCTTCCTTGGCTAACCACTTTTCCCATAAATTACTCCGTGCAGCAACTATCACAAATACACTAAAGAATAATAAAAGAACTAATAGTATTGAAACCCCTATTTTTATCTTCAGATCTTTCTGACTCATACCATCTACTCCTTTAATACTTAAATAAACCGCTAAGAGTGCACAGCTCTAAAGCCTCCTTAATTAATACAGCCATTATATAGATCAGTAATATGAGTATCTAGAAAAGAAAATCTTTTATCAATGGCATACTTAAGCTTCTCAATAGCATCTTCATAGTTAACAGGATTGGGATCTGGTCCTCCTCCTGATATCATCATATCCTCTGAAAATGTATAGCCCCAAACTGCATAGTTTCTCTCTATTGCATCGCCAAGTTCTTCTCTGCCTTCTTCTATAAGTTGATAAAGATACTCTGTACTTAGTACCCCTTTTCTAAGTTCCCAATAACGTTGTACCACAAGATCTACAAAGCCTCTATCCTGAAGGAGTCTATTAAACCATGCCAGTTTCTGAAGAAAAAATTCAGAATAATCCTGACGAAACCACATGTAGTTATCATAAGCATTGTTAAAATCCCATACAGCAATTTTCAGTTTTCCTCCTAGCTCTTTATATACATAGGTAGATAGGTTTCCTGCATCATTGTTCATAACTGCTTCGTTTAAAATCAGATAATCCACAAAAGCATCCACATCAATATACCTTCTATATCCAATTTTGGGATCATCAAATTTGTCAGAATACAGAGCTTTTTCAAAATTACTTATATCCTCTTCAATCCACTGTCGTTGTGTTTTAGTCAAATCAGTTCTTGATGGGTATTCAACATAAAGGTCATTGGATGTTTTTCCCGCTCTTTTTCCATAGTTATTAAGAGGATTATCTTCGGTTCCCTCTCTATCTCGTTTTACTATATACGCAGTTTCTCCACTTAGAAGTCCGAACTCACTCAATCGTAATCTGGATTCACCATTAGTTACAGGCTCCACTGCTAGATATACTCCTTTGTATTCTCCATTGACAAATACTTCGCAGAAACGAGTATCTGGGGCCCATTCGAAAATCTCACGTGACACCTGATAAACTATCCTGTTTCGTAGCAATGTCTTATCAAGGAAAGGTCCATTTAGTACCCATTCACTATTAGCACCCATTCCTAAAAACTCATAATCTTTTGCCCCAGTTTTTCCTTGTTTTCTATAGAACTTTATTCTATATTGTTCTTTGTCAAACCATGAATAGGAAGATGCTCCTCTAAGATTAATAGTAATCCATGCTTCGTAATCTGGTGTGTCATATATATTTCTTTCAGTTCCATCTTCCATCTGGTTTAACACTGCAAGATGAGCCCATACTTTATTCTCCTTTGTGATTCTTTGATTTCTAGTATCAATATAAAGTACGGGAAGGTTAGTATCAAAACCTCCAAGACCATAGTACTCCATGTATTCTGCGTCAGGTTTTTTCCACTTTTTAACGGTTTTGCTTTTTAAGGTTGGAGATACCTTTGTCTTATTTAATTCCATTCTGTTATATACGAAATTTCCCAACATTACAACAATAATAAATAATACTATCATAATTGACGAATATATCCTTTTCTTCATCAGCCGCCCCTCCTATCGGCTGATATCATCTAACTGTTCTACAAGATTCACTCTTTTAACACCTTCAATTCTCATAAGTCTTTGTGAGATATCAATTAGATTCTCTTCATTTGCTTTTGTTAGTACATTTTCTTTCACACTATAAATCAATTCACATCCATCCTCTGATACATTTTTCATAGTCTGGTGTACTCCTTTGCCAAAATGACTTTCCACAACAGCCTCAATCTGATTCTGTGAATCTATAGTTCCTTGAATAATCAATAGTTGTCTTTGGTCCATAACAGCTTGTTTCGTGAGTAAGAAAAACAAAAACAAAAATACACTTCCTATTCCTATGAGACTGTACTGAGAAACACCACATCCAATTCCAACCGCAATACTCCAGAAAATAAATGTTGCATCCCTAACATCCTTTACTGCTGTACGAAAACGAATAATAGAAAGAGCACCAACCATACCTAGAGACAATGCAACATTATTGCTGATAACACTCATAATCATGGTAGTAATAATAGTAATCGCACCTAATGATACATTAAATTTTCTGCTATATGCTGTTCCTGAGTAAGTCATCCTATAAACAAACATTAAAAAAAATGCTGCCATAATTGCTACAATATTATTTAATACAATAGTTGCTATGCTAATAGTTTCAGCATTGCTTAAGTTTTCAATAATAAATTCTCTCATGTTTTCCCCTCTTTTTTGTTATATATATATTCTTGCTTTTGAATATTTACTAAATGACTCAGCAAGATTATCAATATACTGTACAATCTGCTTTAGTGAATATGGTACAAAATCGTTATACTTTATTTCTAAAATGCCGGCATCCCCTTTAATTAAAGGAACATATGAAAGCTCTTCAGAAAACAATCCATATGGATTTTTAGTTGCTTTTACACTCGTATCGAAAGTAATTCGAACGTCACTAGCTGGATAAAGATATGCTGTTCTATAATATTCAACAATAGTTTTTGGAGTATATCCCCCCTGCACCATTTTTACATATATCCTTTTTGCAATATCTTCTTCACGAGCCAACAAGAAGTCATATTTATGTGCTTCCATCATAAGTGCCTCATCCCTAGTAATAGACAAGGAATATTTTTTTCCATCCATATTACTTTTACACTTGTACTCAAGCTTTGCATGCTTAGTATCAGTCGAATAAATTCTAACTCGAATTTTTCTTTTTTCCATTACCCCATCAAGATTATCATATAAATCATGATTATTTAAAGAATCATAATACTGGGAACGAACCATATAGGTTCCGTTATAACCATTTCTGTCCTTTTCCATTAAAACGTCTAAATGTTTCTGAATCCTTAAAAATTCAACCTTGGTAATTACATATTTAATTTCTTTTCTAAACACTGTTTTCATACCGTTTCCCTATCCTTTTAATCAAATATATAAATCTAGGCTGATATATCTTTTCAAATAAGCTTTGTTCCTTATTGCTCAACATCTGCAGAATAAATCCTATCATGATAATAATTGAAACTATAAAACCTCCATTATCAATTATAAGGTAATTTATCAAAAATTCATAAATTATAATAGCACCCCATAATGAAGTCATCAAACATATCATAATAACAGGAACATACGCCATTGAAGCTATCACCAGTATTCCCAGCATAAGAGAAAACCATAAAGAATAAGTATGAATCCATCCTGTAGCTATCGCAACCAGCGCACAAATGATAAACCCTCCTAGCCAATGCCACCTATAAGCAAAAAAAGCTAACACTGTACCTAACACTGCAAAGGTCGTAGTAATAGTCCCCCAGTCTGTTTTGCCTGCCATTAAAAAAATACTAATAAGTGTTACTGCCATAAACACTAACACTGAAAATATCGCCCTATAGATCTTAAACCCAAAAAAGCAGGCCAAAACACCAATTATTAATAAAATGATAGCTAAAAAATCTTCATTTTCTTTTACCACTCCTAATATCCCAGTCTCAAGAGCAAATAAAAAAAATAACTCTTTCACTAACTCTATCACAAGCATCCTTCCTTCTATTCTAGATTTACTAAATTCAAAGTCTTTGTAAACAGCTTATTTCCAGAAAGAACACCAATATTTTCTGCTTTCTGAACAAGAATAACATCTGATACATCATACTCTCTGAAAATACTTTTAAACTGATTCTGATCATATTCATAATTAGCAATATTAACTACATAAACTTTCTCATAATAAGTCGTTAAAAAAGGTACTATTATCTGGCCACTTGAATCGCACAACAACAAAGCTGTTTTATTCTTTTTTTCTTCACTCTTGCCTTCTCCTTCTGCCACAGCCGTCATATAGCTGCCCCCAATAAACGCTGCCTTTCCAACTCTGGACTTAGAAACCATTTTTATCTTTTCTGTTATAATACTACCATTCCATTTTTTTTGCCTAATCGCCCTGTTTTTACTACCAGAAGGCAGATAATAAAAAATTCGGTCCTCAGGTATACCTTCCAATTCTTCTATAACCTCTTGCCCCAATCTATAATCCTTCATTGCATCGATTTTATCTATTCCCTCATATCCATGATACATATGCTCCTCATACTCTTCTAAGGAAATATTAGATAGTCCCATGCTCTCAATAATAAGCTTTGAACCATAGTAAGCACCTCTTGCTGTCCAGCTATCATCAGTACGGAAAAACAGATATTCCTCGCTATGCTCCTTCAAAATAGGAAGTACATCTAGAAGCTGCATATTCTCAGGAATCACGCTCTGAAGTTCTAAAAGAAAAGTCCTATAGTTCCCTACTTCTTCTGAATAACCATCCTCCCATACCATCCTTCCTGGTATAGGAACTATATAACCCCCCATATCCTGTGGGATCATCTTAGACAAACTCAATAATATCTCTTTTCCGGTTTCTATATTTTTCCTACTATATTTAGGTTTCTTTAAAATTCTATCTGTATAAAATACATATTTTTCATCCTCATAGAAAACGGTCTTCGATGGTTCTTGATCTAGGGGAAGACCATATGAGTTATATTCTTCTTTTATTGAGATTTGTGCTTTTCTCAAAACTGGGTCTTCACTCTGTGTTGCATTTACCAGATAATCAAGAATAAAAAGCATAAGAAGGCTCAATAGCACTCCTAATATTCTAACTAGCACTATTAATATTTTTCTCTTCATATCCTACGCCTCGCTCTGTACCGTCTCTTTTTCTGGGATATGTATTTCTTCTAGATTTTCACAATCCTTAAAAGCACTACTGCTAATCATCTCCAAACGACTTGTGAATACTATTTTTTTTAAATTGATACATCCCCGAAAACAATGGTCTGTTAAAATCCTCAAAGCAGAATCCTCTTCAAAATACAGGTTCCTTAAACTAGTACATCCTGCAAAAGCTGCTGCATCTAACACTTCCAAGGATGCGGGAATTTCAATCTCTTCAAGGGATTTGCAGTTTTCAAATGCAGATATTCCAATCCTTTTAAGATGTTGCTTCCCAGTGAGGGATATCTCTTTAAGTTGTTCACAACCAGCAAATGCAAAGTCTTCTATTTCTTCTATAGAATCTGGTATCTCCACTTTCTTTAGTGAACTACACTGAAAAAACATGCTTTTCTGTATCCTTCTAGCACCCTCAGGAATCACAACTTCTTCTAAATCTTTATGAAAGCGGTAGCCTTGTTGATCTACACCCTCGTAGTCTTTCAAATCTTTAAATCGCAAGACTTTTTCTTTCTTTCCTTCCTCCAAATAAGTATATTCCTCTGGCTGAGCCTTATTCGGTGAGGATAGGATAACTCCTCCTTTTTCGCAGCTAACATATCCAAATATAAAGGTTCCAGGTTCAATTGTAATTGTTCCACGGGCTATTAACGAACTTATAGCACCTCTTTTCCCAATAACTGCTCCAGTTTCTAAGTATACATTTTCCTGAGAAAAGACATTCCCGATTACACATGAATTCCTCCCCAAAAAAATATCTTTTTCTGCAAAAATATTTCCAACGACAATTGCTCCATCAAATAATCGAACACCTTTATTAGAACGAATATCACCTTTTACAATTATATTTTCCGTAACACTGACATTCTTCCATGATAATATTGAATAGTCTACAATTCCTTCTTCGTTTACCATCTCATTGCTAATATATCTAATGTTTTTCTCCTTTGCTGTCTGAACAGGAAGGCGATAAATTCTCGGATCTTTACCCTCTGTTGGATCCATAATTAGCCCAGGATATTGACCAATATAGATTTCAGGAGCAAATAACCTTTGGAAGCGACAATTCTGTCCAATACTCATTCTAACTCCGCTGGAAGCACTGATGCCTAAATCACAATCATCATAGATTGCAACCGTTCCTTCTGCATCTATCCAACGTATTACTTTCGTACCTTTTCCAAGAATAATATTCTTCTCACTATACATAGCTCTTAACTTTACATTATCTTTAATCCAAACATTCTGCCTGCCATAGATTTCTTTTTCAAATACAGTTCCATCTGGTGTTCTAAAATCTTTATCCAGGCAAATTACAAGCTTCTCTACGGTATCCGGATATATATCTTGCTTATCTCCATCAATAAACTCTTCTTTCTTGGACAAGTATATCTCATTATTCTCTACTCCTTGTAGATTTTCCCTAATCAGTGATGAAAAAGACTTTCCAAAATACCTAGCATCCCGAATCTTATCTTGATTGATAAAAAGGACTTCTCCTTTTCTCTTTTTATAATACTGATTTGCTACAAGAATCGGTAAAATCAAAAGAAGTATAAACACAATCGCAAATATCCATATTTCTGTCATCCTTTCAGCACCTCTTTCATGATTTGCACTTTCTAAGCTTCAGCCTCTACACTTCTTATAGATTCTGTAAAGCGCTTCGTTTTTGCCCATTTTACCTTACGCCCTGTTAAAGTATCTGCAACAGCATCCATAAATCCAAGACTAATATACCACATATAAAAATAATAATTGAACATAAGCAAAGGTAACAAAAGGGGTTCTCCTTTTACACCATCTAGCATCAAACCTGTCCCAATTTCATAAAAGGGTGCAAAGTTTCCGAAAGAAGTATAAGCCCCAATAAATAGAAGCACCCACCATCCAGCAAGTATATCCATTTCTCCAAGGAAAAACAAGATAAAAGAATCTATCTGTCCAAGTGCCAAAAAAAATGGTACTGCATATACAAATAATAATAAAATCCCATCTATCTTTTCTCGAAAATTCATATTTGGTGTCGTTATCACTTTGCTTAAGTAACGAAATAGTACCTGATTATGCCCTCTAGCCCATCTTCTTATTTGCTTACCTCGTACTTCCCATGTTTCAGGTGCTTCCTCATAGCATTCTGCTGAATTTGCATAAATAACTTTCCAACCATTTGTATATAGCCGATATGTTAGCTCTGTATCTTCAGCGAGAACCAACGGATTAAAGCCTCCCAATTCTATAATTAAATCTTTCCTAAATCCCCCTACCGTTCCACCATACTGGGGTATAGTCTTAAGATTGTATCTTGCTTGTTGGTCAACCTGATAACCTCCACATCTTTCAAGATTAATTAGTCGAGTTAATAAGTTTTTATTAGTATTATAAGGAATTACTCGTCCCATAACAGCCCCTACTTCTGGGTCCTGAAATGCAATTGCTAATTGCTTCAGCATATCTTTCGCTGGGCGATAATCTGCATCAAATACAATAATAATCTCACCTTTTGCCAACTTCATAGCATCATTTAATCCGACTGGCTTTCCTCTATCTGCGCAGTCTCTATGCAAAGGTCGAATAAATTCATATTTGTCGTGATATTCGTCCAAGAGCTCCTTCGTCCTATCTGTAGAGTTGTCATTTATTGGAATAATTTCAAGTCTGTCTCTGTCATAATCACACTTTAGAAGTGACTCTAGCACATACCTCAACACCTGTTCTTCATTGTGCATAGGAATTAGCACAGAAATAGATGGCATCTTAGTTGAATAAATATCATTGTAATAAATTCTTTGCTTTCCAAATAAACGGTTATATGAAAAAACAAAGTGTCGTATCGCGTAGATTGTCATAACAGCAATCACAAAAAACATGTAGCCTCGCAAAATCGCTATGACCATAACCATTCCCCTCTCCCTGTTTTGGTATCATATAATTTTATCATTTTATTCATATAAATACCATATATAGCTACTAGATATAAAAAGTCAAAAAACGGTCCTAAAGCAAAAAATAAAAGAGCCATATAAATAATCGAAAATTCTTCAATAATATACAAAAATAGAACATAACGTATTGTACCAAATATTAGAGAATATAGTAACACAGCAAAAAAAGCAGTGACCCTATACAGCACTCCCTTAGCTCCCAGTAGCCCTGTTATTAATCCCGTCAATATAATAAAAGTGAGCCATATTCCGATTTGTTGTTTCATATATAAAATTGAGTACTGAAAAGCTGTGTATGGAAAAAAGTTTGCTGCAAAGATAAAGTAAATACAATTGATAATATGTACCAAAAACATTATAGACAAATAAACAGAAATAGGTTTTCCTTTTCTACTTCCTGTACTTAGGAATATTACAAGTGAAAGAACAACTATCAAATTTAGAACAACAAAAGAAATTTCAGGATATACTGTAGGCAGTTCTACAAATTCTATAGTCCCTAATATTGAAAAAGAGTCTTCCCTGATATAAAGAGGGATTCCAGGATACACTTTTCCAAGTATTCTAACTGCTAGTTTCGACATTAATCTTGTAATATTTCCTATGTTAAAAATAAATATTGTAACAACCGGAATGACAAGTAGACATAGATATAAAACACTCTTTATCAAACTTTTCTTTAATCGTCTATATGTTCTGGTATAATAAATTTTGTCTTTCACTTCCATAAAAAACTTCCTCCTATATTTTCACTTGTAGTTGGATAAGAGAATATAATTAAATTTTTTTGCTTCATAGTCTATAAATTACTTGTTTTATGTTCTATAAAAAGATAAAAAAATCCTTCAACTGTAATTAATTTGTACTATTTTTACGAAAGTGCAGATGATTAATTAGCCAATCAAAACTTTTAGTATCTCAATCTAAGACATTAGATTTTTCATCTATTAAGTTTTTTAGTAACTACTTCCTATCGAAAAAACAACCAAGAACTTAATCTTGATTGCTTTTAATAATTGTGGTATTTCTTTAAACACCTAAATAATACGCTATATTTGCATTTTCTGTCTGTATTCCTTTTATCTTTGTTGTTTTTGAACTCATTATCACTGTGATACCAGGTCCATGACCAGACTTTATACAATCACTATGAACAACCACTCCAATTGATACAGAACCTTTTAAGTATTGGCGACCATTTGTATTATCACAGTCTCTCAACAACACTATATCCCCAAATCTAAGCTTGTCTATTGCAAATTCCTTGTTTGCTTCTTTATCTCCTGTCATTATGTCATAGTCTCCTGAAAAAGCTGTGGAGCTGCCTATGCCTGACCCCATTAAATATGCTGGAATTTCAGTAACTACTGGAACTTCTAATAAGCCTTCAGAATTTTGTTTAATATCTAGTTTATCAAATAAGTCTGGGTCTATGTTCATGCATTTAACATCCTTAAATCCCTCTATCTTTAGGCCTTGTCCATAGGCTTTTACCAAAATAGTATCTCCTATTGCCATTTTATCTAGATCTTCTTCATTAAAGTATACTAGAACATGGTCTATTCCACCATGCATACCAGTCACATATCCTTTAGCTCCTTTAGCTTCACCTGATACAACTCTAGCTTCATTTCCTATACATGCTAAAAGCATAAGAGCATTGTTCTCATTAGGATTATCACTTTTAATGCTGACTCCTGGCTCTATATGATCCCCCACTAAATCCATACATGAGTCCCCAATTTTAAAGTTGTAAGTAATTCCCCCTGTGGCAGGAAGTATTTCAGCTATGCCTTCTCTATTTATCCTATAAGGATTAGGACCAACTATGGGACTATGGATTCTTCCCTGCACAGACTGTTTTACGAGTTTTTGCTTGTTTGTAATTAGCATTTACATCCTTCCTTTCTATATATAATATATATGTATGTTATTATTCTACTTCTTAGTTTATTATAATAATAAACTAAGAAGTAATCAAAGGATAAAATCAAGAAAGCTTTTCTTTAAACTCATTAAAGGACCTTTTATGTAAGAATATCAAGGTAAGGCTTTCTATTCTTATAAAAAAATAAGGATAAATAGTAATATTAACTATCTATCCTATAATCACTATACCACTTTTAATCTAAAAGTTCTTTAATATGGATTATTAATCTCTTCTATTTCTAATAAGGATAAGTCTAACTAATTGAGCAACTCCTGTTGCCATAGCTGCTACATATGTTAATGCTGCAGCTCGAAGCACCTTTTTGGCTCCATATTCTTCTTCAGCTGAAATAAAACCATTGCTGTCAAGGAGTCTTAAAGCTCTACTACTTGCATTAAACTCTACTGGTAATGTAATTAGTTGGAAAAGGACTGCAGTTCCAAACAGTATTATACCAATATCCATTAAACCTCCAAGACTAGGAACTAAGAGCCCAGCAATGATAAATAGCCAAGCTGCAGAAGAACCAAATCTTGCTACAGGAAAAATCATGTTTCTAAATGATAGTGGTACATAGCCATTAGCATGTTGGATTGCATGACCTACTTCATGTGCAGCAACGCTTACAGATGCTATTGAGCTACTTCTATAAACCTCTGGTGACAACCTTAACACACGATTTCTTGGATCATAGTGGTCACTTAAATGTCCAGATGCTAGCTCAATTGGTATATCTCTTAAACCATTCTGGTCTAAAAGACGTCTAGCAACATCTGCACCTGTATATCCTCTTAGTGTAGGTACTTTTAAATATTTTGCAAAACTTGATTTCACTTTTCCCTGTGCATATAGTGTTAAAATGATAGCTGGGATTAATACAATCATAGTTGGATCAAATCTGTAGAATCCATATGGGTAAAACATCAAATCACTCCTTTTAATTAATATTATATAAAATTTTTAATATTCTTCATTTCAAAACTTTATTGATGTATATTTCATTTTATGTCTATACTTTATTATATCCTTAAGTCAAAATCTAATAATATATATGTTAGCTTGTTAAGACTCTCATGAACTCATCTCCTGTGATGGTTTCTCTCTCAACAAGATATCTTGACAATTCATGAAGCTTGTCAATATTCTCTTTTAATATTTCTATAGCTTTTCCATGGGCAGTTTTAATAATTTCAAGTATCTCTTCATCGATTTTAGATGCTGTTTCTGCTGAACAAATCAGAGACATATCTCCTCCAAGATATTGGTTGGTTACTGTTTCCAGTGCCATCATATCGAAGTTTTTGCTCATTCCCAGTCGTGTAACCATCATACGTGCCAGTTTAGTTGCTTGTTCAATATCATTAGCTGCACCTGAAGTAATAGTCCCAAAAACAAGCTCTTCTGCTGCCCGTCCTCCTGTATAAGTTACAATCTTATTAAAAGCTTCCTCTTTTGTCATCAATACACTCTCTTTTTCTGCTACTTGCATAGTATATCCAAGAGCTCCAGATGTACGAGGAACTATGGTAATCTTGTGAACAGGTGCTGAATCTGTCTGCTTGGCTGCTACAATAGCATGTCCAATTTCATGATATGCAATAACTTCCTTTTCCTTAGGAGAAATCACTGCTCCTTTTCTCTGATAACCTGCTATTACAACTTCTACTGATTCTTCAAGGTCGCTTTGTATTACATAACTTCGCCCACATCTTACTGCTCTTAGGGCTGCTTCGTTTATGATATTTGCAAGCTCTGCACCAGAAGCTCCTGAAGTAGCTCTTGCAATAGAATTGAAATCAACATTGCTATCTATCTTTATGTTTTTTGCATGAACCTTTAAAATTGCCTCTCGACCTACAAGGTCTGGTAACTCCACCGGTATACGGCGGTCAAATCTACCTGGTCTTAAAAGTGCCTTATCAAGAGAATCAGGCCTATTAGTTGCTGCTAGTATAACAACACCCTTCTCTCCACTGAAGCCATCCATTTCAGTCAATAGTTGATTTAATGTCTGCTCTCTTTCGTCATTTCCAGCAAGGCCTCCGCTATCTCTTTTCTTACCAATGGTATCTATTTCATCAATAAAAACAATACATGGTGCCTTTTCCTGAGCTTGCTTAAACAAATCACGGACTCGTGCTGCTCCCATACCAACAAACATTTCAACAAATTCTGATCCTGAAATAGAAAAGAAAGGTACCTTTGCTTCACCTGCAACAGCTTTTGCAAGTAATGTCTTTCCTGTACCAGGAGGTCCTACTAATAGTGCTCCCTTAGGCATAGTTGCCCCTATTTCTTTGAATTTAGCTGGATTATGGAGAAAATCAATAATTTCTCCTAAAGCCTCCTTTGCCTCATCCTGTCCAGCTACGTCAGAAAAGGTCTTTCCTGTCTGATCCTCTACATAGACCTTAGCTGTACTTTTACCAAAACTCGTCATTCTTCCACCCATTCTCTTACTCATTGAATTAGTAAGAATATGACCTAATCCAAAGAAAATTGCAATTGGAATTATCCAAGAGGTTATTAAATTTGCTAATGGTGAATTTTCCTTTGGCACTACTTGAGAAAAGACAATACCCTTTTTACTATATAATCGATTTATAAGGTCTGGGTCATCCATCTTTCCAGTTACATATATTTTTTCCTTACCTTTCTCATCTGTAACAATAAATGCAATTTTATTATCCTGAACCTCTACTGTTTTAACACTTCCATTCTCTACCTTATCCAGAAATGTCCCATAATCTACTTCTGTAATGTTTTTACTGTTTATTTGCGGAAAAACAAATGCATTAAGAAACATAACTATGGCCAGTATTATAGCATAATAATATATTATTGGCTTTTTATTATTTTTGTTGTTATTCATAGACTAACTTCCTTCCTAAATATGTTTTTACATATGAATAATTGTTTAATTTATAAAGATAATTCGACAGTAAAGCTAGAACCTTTATTTGGTTCACTTTCAACAGATATGCTGCTATCATATAAATCCAAAATTCGCTTTACAAGTGCAAGTCCTAGTCCACTTCCTTCATGAGAGCGAGACCTTTCACCTTGATAGAATTTTTCAAAAATCCTCTTCTGAGTTTCCTTACTCATCCCTATTCCATAATCAGTAATTTTTACTATAATAGACGAGGCACCTTTCTTAAGACTCACATCAACTTTCCCATTTATATTTGAAAACTTAATAGCATTAGCCAAAATATTTAGCCACACTTGTTGCAATAATTCTTCATCACCTAGGTAGTCAACTTTATCAAGTTCTATATCAAACTCAATATTTTTCTTGCTCCATTCATGTTCTAATACTAAAATACTCTTTCTTATTTGTTCATCTAAAGAAAATCTTGTCTTTTTCTCTACTATTTCTTGATTTTCAAGCTTTGAAAGCTTTAATATGTTCGTTGTAAGATTAGATAGCCTTTGTGTTTCTTCAACTATAATACTTGAGTATTCTTGTATCTCTTCTTTAGTAATATTCTCACTTTTTAATAACTTCGCAAATCCCTGAATAGATGCTATAGGGGTTTTAAACTCATGAGATACATTGGTAATAAAATCCTTACGGAGATATTCTATATTTTTCAGCTCTTTTGTCATCTTATTAAAATTTTGTGTAAGCTGTCCAACCTCATCATCGCTACTATTTTCAACTTGTACATCAAAGTTTCCCTTGGCTACTTCTTGAACTGCTTCATTTAATTTCAAAACTGGCTTAACTACTATCCTAGCTAATAATATGATTAAGAAGGTTCCTATAAATACATACGAAGTCAATGTAAACCATATACGAGAAACAACTATTTTAAAAATTGTATTTCTAGGATGAAGACTTATTTTGATAAATGTTTCATCTACTTTTAGTATTGTTGTAGTACCTGCATATTTTCCTTGTGTTAAAAAAGTTATTCCATTATCATTGATTTTTTTAAGTCCTTCTCTTGATAAGTTGATACAATCAATATTCTCTATCCTAGAAACTTCATACATAGAAGTAGTTGATATACTTGCAATCTCATCTATACTCAAGTCAGTTTTTTTCATTAATTCTAGTATTGTTAATGCTATATTCTCTTGTTCTGACTTAATCTCATTTTCAATGTCATAATTAAAAAATATTGATGTAAAAAAGGATATAATTGAAGAGATGCAAATAATGAAAATGAAGAATATGGCCAGCTTATTTGTAATCTTTTTCATATTCTAATCTCTGCCTTATAGCCTAAGCCTCTAACTGTAACTATTTCAAACTCTGCAAAACTAGATAACTTTTCTCTTAATCTTTTTATATGCACGTCTACTGTACGTTCATCAGTCTCCGCTTCTAACCCCCATATTTCATCCATTAGCTGCTGTCTTGTGAATATCTTTCTAGGATAACTAAGCAACTTAAATAAAAGATAGAATTCTTTTTTGGGAAGAACTATGGTCTCTTCCTTGTTATAAATAGTTAGAGTATCATATTCCAGAACTACTTCTCCAATTGTTAGCTTATGCTCGTTCATTATTCTAGAACGGCGCAACAATGCAGCTACTCTTAAAAGCATTTCATCCATATCAATAGGCTTTACCATATAATCATCTGTTCCTACTAGAAATCCTCTTTTTTTATCTTCTAAGGTCTCTTTTGCAGTTATCATTAAAATGGGTAGATTATAATTTGATTTTCTTAAAGTATCAGTTAATGTATATCCATCCATATTAGGCATCATTATATCACAGATAATTAAATCTATATGTGTAGTCTCTAATATCTCTAGTGCATGAATTCCATCCTTAGCACCTAAAACATTGTATCTATTTTGATTCAAAACAGCCATCATCAGTTTTTGAAGATTTTTATCATCCTCTACGACTAAAATAGTAACCATATAACTCCCCTCTTCTTAATGTTAATTATTCAGAAAAAGTTATAATATATAAAATTTTTATTTTATATATTACTTAT